>NZ_JBGIWG010000038.1:0-582 GCF_041320715.1 Enterobacter sp. KB-221C9 | reverse complement strand
GTCAGGGAGAACTCATCTCGGGGCAAGTTTCGTGCTTAGATGCTTTCAGCACTTATCTTTTCCGCATTTAGCTACCGGGCAATGCCATTGGCATGACAACCCGAACACCAGTGATGCGTCCACTCCGGTCCTCTCGTACTAGGAGCAGCCCCCCTCAATTCTCCAGCGCCCACGGCAGATAGGGACCGAACTGTCTCACGACGTTCTAAACCCAGCTCGCGTACCACTTTAAATGGCGAACAGCCATACCCTTGGGACCTACTTCAGCCCCAGGATGTGATGAGCCGACATCGAGGTGCCAAACACCGCCGTCGATATGAACTCTTGGGCGGTATCAGCCTGTTATCCCCGGAGTACCTTTTATCCGTTGAGCGATGGCCCTTCCATTCAGAACCACCGGATCACTATGACCTGCTTTCGCACCTGCTCGAGCCGTCACTCTCGCAGTCAAGCTAGCTTATGCCATTGCACTAACCTCCTGATGTCCGACCAGGATTAGCTAACCTTCGTGCTCCTCCGTTACTCTTTGGGAGGAGACCGCCCCAGTCAAACTACCCACCAGACACTGTCCGCAACCCGGAT
>NZ_JBGIWG010000037.1:0-769 GCF_041320715.1 Enterobacter sp. KB-221C9 | reverse complement strand
TGGTAATGACTCCAACTTATTGATAGTGTTTTATGTTCAGATAATGCCCGATGACTTTGTCATGCAGCTCCACCGATTTTGAGAACGACAGCGACTTCCGTCCCAGCCGTGCCAGGTGCTGCCTCAGATTCAGGTTATGCCGCTCAATTCGCTGCGTATATCGCTTGCTGATTACGTGCAGCTTTCCCTTCAGGCGGGATTCATACAGCGGCCAGCCATCCGTCATCCATATCACCACGTCAAAGGGTGACAGCAGGCTCATAAGACGCCCCAGCGTCGCCATAGTGCGTTCACCGAATACGTGCGCAACAACCGTCTTCCGGAGCCTGTCATACGCGTAAAACAGCCAGCGCTGGCGCGATTTAGCCCCGACGTATCCCCACTGTTCGTCCATTTCCGCGCAGACGATGACGTCACTGCCCGGCTGTATGCGCGAGGTTACCGACTGCGGCCTGAGTTTTTTAAATGGCGGAAAATCGTGTTGAGGCCAACGCCCATAATGCGGGCGGTTGCCCGGCATCCAACGCCATTCATGGCCATATCAATGATTTTCTGGTGCGTACCGGGTTGAGAAGCGGTGTAAGTGAACTGCAGTTGCCATGTTTTACGGCAGTGAGAGCAGAGATAGCGCTGATGTCCGGCGGTGCTTTTGCCGTTACGCACCACCCCGTCAGTAGCTGAACAGGAGGGACAGCTGATAGAAACAGAAGCCACTGGAGCACCTCAAAAACACCATCATACACTAAATCAGTAAGTTGGCAGCATCACC
>NZ_JBGIWG010000036.1:0-881 GCF_041320715.1 Enterobacter sp. KB-221C9 | reverse complement strand
CAGTCAGGAGTATTTAGCCTTGGAGGATGGTCCCCCCATATTCAGACAGGATACCACGTGTCCCGCCCTACTCTTCGAGTTCACAACCTGTGTGCTTTCGTGTACGGGGCTATCACCCTGTATCGCCGGACTTTCCAGACCGTTCCACTAACACACAAGCTGATTCAGACTCTGGGCTGCTCCCCGTTCGCTCGCCGCTACTGGGGGAATCTCGGTTGATTTCTTTTCCTCGGGGTACTTAGATGTTTCAGTTCCCCCGGTTCGCCTCGTTAACCTATGTATTCAGTTAACGATAGTGTGACGAATCACACTGGGTTTCCCCATTCGGACATCGCCGGGTCAAAGGTTCATATCACCTCGCCGGCGCTTTTCGCAGATTAGCACGTCCTTCATCGCCTCTGACTGCCAGGGCATCCACCGTGTACGCTTAGTCGCTTAACCTCACAACCCGAAGATGTTTCTTTCGATTCATCATCAAATTGCGAAAATTTGAGAGACTCGAACACACCATTAAAGATGTGTCGTTTCAATTTTCAGCTTGATCCAGATTTTTAAAGAGCAAATATCTCAAACGTCACCCGAAGATGAGTTTTGAGATATTAAGGCAGGTGACTTTCACTCACGAACCAGCAAGTGGCGTCCCCTAGGGGATTCGAACCCCTGTTACCGCCGTGAAAGGGCGGTGTCCTGGGCCTCTAGACGAAGGGGACACTGAAGTCTCAATCGCAAGACGCCTTGCTATTTACTTTTCATCAGACAATCTGTGTGAGCACTACAAAGGCAGGTTCTTTAAGGTAAGGAGGTGATCCAACCGCAGGTTCCCCTACGGTTACCTTGTTACGACTTCACCCCAGTCATGAATCACAAAGTGGTAAGCGCCC
>NZ_JBGIWG010000035.1:0-929 GCF_041320715.1 Enterobacter sp. KB-221C9 | reverse complement strand
ACGCCCGCGCCAACGGTACGGCCGCCTTCACGGATTGCGAAACGCAGACCGTCGTCCATCGCGATTGGGTGGATCAGAGTCACAACCATCTTGATGTTGTCGCCTGGCATTACCATCTCTACGCCTTCTGGCAGTTCGATGGTACCGGTCACGTCAGTTGTACGGAAGTAGAACTGTGGACGGTAGCCTTTGAAGAACGGAGTATGACGGCCGCCTTCGTCTTTGGACAGAATGTACACTTCAGATTCGAACTTGGTGTGTGGCTTGATTGAGCCTGGCTTCGCCAGTACCTGACCACGTTCGATTTCTTCACGTTTGATACCACGCAGCAGAACACCAACGTTCTCACCAGCACGGCCTTCGTCCAGCAGTTTGCGGAACATTTCAACGCCAGTACAGGTAGACTTCGCAGTCTCTTTAATACCAACGATTTCAACTTCTTCGCCAACTTTGATGATACCGCGCTCTACACGACCGGTAACAACGGTACCACGACCGGAGATGGAGAATACGTCTTCGATTGGCAGCAGGAATGGCTTGTCAATCGCACGCTCTGGTTCTGGGATGTAAGAATCCAGGAAGCCAGCCAGTTCGATGATTTTCGCTTCCCACTCTGCTTCGCCTTCCAGCGCTTTCAGAGCTGAACCACGAACGATTGGAGTATCGTCGCCTGGGAAATCGTACTGAGACAGCAGTTCACGAACTTCCATCTCTACCAGTTCCAGCAGCTCTTCGTCATCAACCATGTCGCATTTGTTCAGGAACACGATGATGAAAGGAACGCCTACCTGACGACCCAGCAGGATGTGCTCACGAGTCTGAGGCATTGGGCCGTCAGTCGCAGCAACAACCAGGATCGCGCCGTCCATCTGCGCAGCACCGGTGATCATGTTTTTAACATAGTCGGCGTGGCCTGGGCAGTCTACGTG
>NZ_JBGIWG010000034.1:0-1201 GCF_041320715.1 Enterobacter sp. KB-221C9 | reverse complement strand
CTGAAGGATCCCCTCATAAATCAGCCATAGCATAGCCATATTTGAGCAACTGATTGGCGAATAATACCCAGGCCGCCAGCAATTCTTTCTCCGTGATTTGATAATCAGGCCGCCTGAGTACCTCCAATCCCAAGCGAATCGTTGAGAGTACCGTTCGATGCCCAATGGTATTGGCCTGAAAATGCTTATCCCAGCCCTGTTGCTGTGCGTGTAAACCAACTAGCCACAACAGGCATTGAACCATCAACGCTATCAGTAGGATGATGTCGAATCGCTCTGGACTGTTGGTACGACTTTGGCGTAAGCCAAAGCCGTATGCCGGGCTTTTGAGGTCACGAAAGGTTTCCTCTATTTGCATACGTTTGGCGTACAGGTTTACCAGCTGCTTTGGGCTCCGAGATTCTGGTGGTAAATTGCTGGCTAACACCCAAGGCTCTTTCGCCGATGTTGAGTACGTTTTTGCCGATGGATGGTGGCAATTAGTCCTCGTTGAACGCTGATTTGTACGCCCCTTAGGTTTGCTACGATAAAGCGTGAGATGGCAATTGATAGGGTTAGTTTTGGTCAAAGTCTTACAACCCAGGCTCTTCGCTTGACCGTTGGCCAAGTCATGTGTACTTCGAACTGCACGCCAATTTTCAGCGCCAATATCTGCAAATTGAACTGTACCGCGAATACGGCTTAGCCAAAACCAACCATGCGCCTCAACCTCTTTGTACCAAGGCACTTTGAACCCCGCGTCAGTCACGATGAGAGGGGTAACATGCAAAGGTAAAATCTTGGCTAAGTCCGCTAAAAAACCGTTGTGGGAGGCCTTAGAGCATTGTTCTGATAGGGGATAGGACTTCTCATACAGGGTAATAGAGCGGCCATTGAAGGCTATTGAGGCGCGCAGAGCCATGATGCGTTTATGCTCTCGGATGTCTGACCAATCGACGAGCACAATCGGCATAGGGTTACCAGAACAGATGAGGCTGGCATGCCATTGGTAGACAGCTAACCGTTCTTGATGCAGATGCGTGTTGCCGAGCAAACGATCAATGCGCTTGATGTTGTGCTTGGTTCGGGCCGTGGTTGGTAAATTTCGACCTAACTCAGTCAAGGTCAGTGTCTTACATTCAATCAGCGCCTTAGAGGCCAGCATCAAGCTGTTTAATCGTTTTAGGTGAAGTTCTGGGCAGTATTGGTGTAAAGAATGTTG
>NZ_JBGIWG010000033.1:0-1711 GCF_041320715.1 Enterobacter sp. KB-221C9 | reverse complement strand
ACTGCTCTTTAACAATTTATCAGACAATCTGTGTGGGCACTCAAAGTGACATGGATTCTTAATGTCTTCGGACAATAAATGAATACCAAGTCTCTGAGTGAACATACGTAATTCATTACGAAGTTTAATTCACGAGCATCAAACTTAAATTGAAGAGTTTGATCATGGCTCAGATTGAACGCTGGCGGCAGGCCTAACACATGCAAGTCGAGCGGTAGCACAGGGAGCTTGCTCCTGGGTGACGAGCGGCGGACGGGTGAGTAATGTCTGGGAAACTGCCTGATGGAGGGGGATAACTACTGGAAACGGTAGCTAATACCGCATAACGTCGCAAGACCAAAGAGGGGGACCTTCGGGCCTCTTGCCATCAGATGTGCCCAGATGGGATTAGCTAGTAGGTGGGGTAACGGCTCACCTAGGCGACGATCCCTAGCTGGTCTGAGAGGATGACCAGCCACACTGGAACTGAGACACGGTCCAGACTCCTACGGGAGGCAGCAGTGGGGAATATTGCACAATGGGCGCAAGCCTGATGCAGCCATGCCGCGTGTATGAAGAAGGCCTTCGGGTTGTAAAGTACTTTCAGCGGGGAGGAAGGCGATAAGGTTAATAACCTTGTCGATTGACGTTACCCGCAGAAGAAGCACCGGCTAACTCCGTGCCAGCAGCCGCGGTAATACGGAGGGTGCAAGCGTTAATCGGAATTACTGGGCGTAAAGCGCACGCAGGCGGTCTGTCAAGTCGGATGTGAAATCCCCGGGCTCAACCTGGGAACTGCATTCGAAACTGGCAGGCTAGAGTCTTGTAGAGGGGGGTAGAATTCCAGGTGTAGCGGTGAAATGCGTAGAGATCTGGAGGAATACCGGTGGCGAAGGCGGCCCCCTGGACAAAGACTGACGCTCAGGTGCGAAAGCGTGGGGAGCAAACAGGATTAGATACCCTGGTAGTCCACGCCGTAAACGATGTCGACTTGGAGGTTGTTCCCTTGAGGAGTGGCTTCCGGAGCTAACGCGTTAAGTCGACCGCCTGGGGAGTACGGCCGCAAGGTTAAAACTCAAATGAATTGACGGGGGCCCGCACAAGCGGTGGAGCATGTGGTTTAATTCGATGCAACGCGAAGAACCTTACCTACTCTTGACATCCAGAGAACTTTCCAGAGATGGATTGGTGCCTTCGGGAACTCTGAGACAGGTGCTGCATGGCTGTCGTCAGCTCGTGTTGTGAAATGTTGGGTTAAGTCCCGCAACGAGCGCAACCCTTATCCTTTGTTGCCAGCGGTCCGGCCGGGAACTCAAAGGAGACTGCCAGTGATAAACTGGAGGAAGGTGGGGATGACGTCAAGTCATCATGGCCCTTACGAGTAGGGCTACACACGTGCTACAATGGCGCATACAAAGAGAAGCGACCTCGCGAGAGCAAGCGGACCTCATAAAGTGCGTCGTAGTCCGGATTGGAGTCTGCAACTCGACTCCATGAAGTCGGAATCGCTAGTAATCGTAGATCAGAATGCTACGGTGAATACGTTCCCGGGCCTTGTACACACCGCCCGTCACACCATGGGAGTGGGTTGCAAAAGAAGTAGGTAGCTTAACCTTCGGGAGGGCGCTTACCACTTTGTGATTCATGACTGGGGTGAAGTCGTAACAAGGTAACCGTAGGGGAACCTGCGGTTGGATCACCTCCTTACCTTAAAGAACCTGCCTTTGTAGTG
>NZ_JBGIWG010000032.1:0-1833 GCF_041320715.1 Enterobacter sp. KB-221C9 | reverse complement strand
GGCTCCACGCAGACTGGCGTCCACGCTTCAAAGCCTCCCACCTATCCTACACATCAAGGACCAGTGTTCAGTGTCAAGCTATAGTAAAGGTTCACGGGGTCTTTCCGTCTTGCCGCGGGTACACTGCATCTTCACAGCGAGTTCAATTTCACTGAGTCTCGGGTGGAGACAGCCTGGCCATCATTACGCCATTCGTGCAGGTCGGAACTTACCCGACAAGGAATTTCGCTACCTTAGGACCGTTATAGTTACGGCCGCCGTTTACCGGGGCTTCGATCAAGAGCTTCGCGTTGCCGCTAACCCCATCAATTAACCTTCCGGCACCGGGCAGGCGTCACACCGTATACGTCCACTTTCGTGTTTGCACAGTGCTGTGTTTTTAATAAACAGTTGCAGCCAGCTGGTATCTTCGACTGATTTCAGCTCCACCCGCAGGGGCTTCACCTACATATCAGCGTGCCTTCTCCCGAAGTTACGGCACCATTTTGCCTAGTTCCTTCACCCGAGTTCTCTCAAGCGCCTTGGTATTCTCTACCTGACCACCTGTGTCGGTTTGGGGTACGATTTCGTGTTACCTGATGCTTAGAGGCTTTTCCTGGAAGCAGGGCATTTGTTACTTCAGCACCGTAGTGCCTCGTCATCACACCTCAGCGTTAAAAGAGTTCCGGATTTACCTAAAACTCCCGCCTACATGCTTAAACCGGGACAACCGTCGCCCGGCTAACATAGCCTTCTCCGTCCCCCCTTCGCAGTAACACCAAGTACAGGAATATTAACCTGTTTCCCATCGACTACGCCTTTCGGCCTCGCCTTAGGGGTCGACTCACCCTGCCCCGATTAACGTTGGACAGGAACCCTTGGTCTTCCGGCGTGCGGGCTTTTCACCCGCATTATCGTTACTTATGTCAGCATTCGCACTTCTGATACCTCCAGCACCCCTCACAGGACACCTTCAACGGCTTACAGAACGCTCCCCTACCCAACAACGCATAAGCGTCGCTGCCGCAGCTTCGGTGCATGGTTTAGCCCCGTTACATCTTCCGCGCAGGCCGACTCGACCAGTGAGCTATTACGCTTTCTTTAAATGATGGCTGCTTCTAAGCCAACATCCTGGCTGTCTGTGCCTTCCCACATCGTTTCCCACTTAACCATGACTTTGGGACCTTAGCTGGCGGTCTGGGTTGTTTCCCTCTTCACGACGGACGTTAGCACCCGCCGTGTGTCTCCCGTGATAACATTCTTCGGTATTCGTAGTTTGCATCGGGTTGGTAAGCCGGGATGGCCCCCTAGCCGAAACAGTGCTCTACCCCCGAAGATGAGTTCACGAGGCGCTACCTAAATAGCTTTCGGGGAGAACCAGCTATCTCCCGGTTTGATTGGCCTTTCACCCCCAGCCACAAGTCATCCGCTAATTTTTCAACATTAGTCGGTTCGGTCCTCCAGTTAGTGTTACCCAACCTTCAACCTGCCCATGGCTAGATCACCGGGTTTCGGGTCTATACCCTGCAACTTAACGCCCAGTTAAGACTCGGTTTCCCTTCGGCTCCCCTATACGGTTAACCTTGCTACAGAATATAAGTCGCTGACCCATTATACAAAAGGTACGCAGTCACACCACGAAGGTGCTCCCACTGCTTGTACGTACACGGTTTCAGGTTCTTTTTCACTCCCCTCGCCGGGGTTCTTTTCGCCTTTCCCTCACGGTACTGGTTCACTATCGGTCAGTCAGGAGTATTTAGCCTTGGAGGATGGTCCCCCCATATTCAGACAGGATACCACGTGTCCCGCCCTACTCTTCGAGTTCACAACCTGTGTGCTTTCGTGTACGGGGCT
>NZ_JBGIWG010000031.1:0-2231 GCF_041320715.1 Enterobacter sp. KB-221C9 | reverse complement strand
ATATTGCATTAAGCAAGGGGACGTTATGCGTGTATTAGCCTTATCGGCTGTGTTTTTGGTGGCATCGATTATCGGAATGCCTGCGGTAGCAAAGGAATGGCAAGAAAACAAAAGTTGGAATGCTCACTTTACTGAACATAAATCACAGGGCGTAGTTGTGCTCTGGAATGAGAATAAGCAGCAAGGATTTACCAATAATCTTAAACGGGCGAACCAAGCATTTTTACCCGCATCTACCTTTAAAATTCCCAATAGCTTGATCGCCCTCGATTTGGGCGTGGTTAAGGATGAACACCAAGTCTTTAAGTGGGATGGACAGACGCGCGATATCGCCACTTGGAATCGCGATCATAATCTAATCACCGCGATGAAATATTCAGTTGTGCCTGTTTATCAAGAATTTGCCCGCCAAATTGGCGAGGCACGTATGAGCAAGATGCTACATGCTTTCGATTATGGTAATGAGGACATTTCGGGCAATGTAGACAGTTTCTGGCTCGACGGTGGTATTCGAATTTCGGCCACGGAGCAAATCAGCTTTTTAAGAAAGCTGTATCACAATAAGTTACACGTATCGGAGCGCAGCCAGCGTATTGTCAAACAAGCCATGCTGACCGAAGCCAATGGTGACTATATTATTCGGGCTAAAACTGGATACTCGACTAGAATCGAACCTAAGATTGGCTGGTGGGTCGGTTGGGTTGAACTTGATGATAATGTGTGGTTTTTTGCGATGAATATGGATATGCCCACATCGGATGGTTTAGGGCTGCGCCAAGCCATCACAAAAGAAGTGCTCAAACAGGAAAAAATTATTCCCTAGAAGTGGTTAGCGCGTATTTGTGTGAAATAGCCGTCATATAAGCTGTAAAGATATATGGACAAAATGCTGATGCTCGATGCGCTTGTAGTTAATGGCTCATACTTAATCGGTTAGGCCTAATCGACTTAAGCTCCGCGCGTTAACTTTTAGCCTGAGCATTAGCATCACATTCCTCAACGTAAAAAGCCTAGCCAATTTGCTAGGCTTTTTTGTTATCTAAATGGTCATGGTCACTCAACATTGGGATGTGTATAAAGGAATGGCGATGTCAGTAAAGGTGAATGCCGCTGCGATAAAGTGCCTAGCCCATCAAGGATTGTAGGCTTTCTTGGCTGCTAAAGCGTTTGACGAAAAAGTCCAAGAAGGCGCTGATATTGGTGGCTAATTGTCTGCGGCTCGAATACACCCCGTAGACCTTAAAGGGTTCAATCGGCCATTCCTGTAAGATTGGCACTAGCTGGCCGTTGGCGAGTTCGGTTTTGCAGGCGGAGTTTGATAGCATTGCAATCCCAAAGTCATCGAGGGCTAACTGCTTAACCATAATCGGGCTATTGACCCTGACTTTACGCTGAAAGTTTACCATGGTTTTGCGAGCACCTTTGCCTAAGGGCCATATGGGTGCTGAGCGGGATGTTCCTAGCAGAATACCACTATGATCGCTCAGCTCCTTAGGTGTTGCGGGGGTGCCGCGTGCTTTTAAATAGCCAGGGCTTGCTACCAGAATTGGTTGACGCTCGAACAGTAATCTTGCAACAAGATCAGAGGATTGCAGTGGCCCATATTTGATAGCTATGTCATATCCTTCACCCACCAAACCTATATCGTTGTCGGTAAACTGGACATCTAATTCCACATTGGGATATAAACGCATGAATCCGCTACAGAGGTTAGCAATTAATTCTTGGCTAAAAGAGACCGGAATGGCTATCCGTAATGATCCTGATACATCATCATGGGTACTCTCGATAACAGCCTTGGCCGCTTCCACCTCATTGCGAATGGAATCACAGTGTTGATAAAAGAGTGCCCCGACTTGGGTAAGACTCAGGTTACGGGTGTCGCGTTGTAACAATCGCACGCCTAGTTGTTCTTCAAGCTGCGCGATTTTGCGACTTATGGTGGATTTTGGGTGGCCGGTTTCACGTGCAGCTTGGGAGAATCCCTTTGCTCTCACTACGGCTGCAAATAGCATCATACCGTTTAAATCTGGCATGTTTTTCCCACTGTCTCATATTTGGAACATAGCGTCTTATGCAGTTTAATGGCATTTGGCGGGATAACAAAGTTATATTTATTGGCTAAAAATTTTCAGAGGCTAAAGCAGAGGATCTTTTGATGACCAGCAATAATCAGCCCAAACACATGACTCAAGCCCAAACGCCCGATCCGCTTTTTTTACAGGCCGAGC
>NZ_JBGIWG010000030.1:0-6989 GCF_041320715.1 Enterobacter sp. KB-221C9 | reverse complement strand
ACGCCGTAGCGCCGATGGTAGTGTGGGGTCTCCCCATGTGAGAGTAGGGAACTGCCAGGCATCAATTAGAAGAACCCCGTACCGTAAGGTGCGGGGTTTTTTGCTTTGTGCGTCAGAAAACATGCCGGATGGCGGCTTTGCCTTATTCGGCCTACAAAATCCACAGGCTCGACAAGCGGATCCCACGATAAAAAGAAACAAGAATACAAAGAAGGGATTTATAAACGCAGAAAAGCAAAAACCCAGCCATAGGCTGGGTTCTTTAAATAGTGGTGCCCGGACTCGGAATCGAACCAAGGACACGGGGATTTTCAATCCCCTGCTCTACCGACTGAGCTATCCGGGCAACGGAGCGCATTAAACCGCAATCGCGCCTTATCGTCAACATTATTTCGGGAAAAGCTGTTCAGTTGCTTAACTTTGCGGCAATCTGATGGTTTACGCGTCGAATACGGCAAATTTAACAGGTTCGCTTACGTCAACGCCCCGCCCATACGGCACTGAGCAAAGCGCAGGATATCTTCCGCCAGTCGGTGCGCCGTATCCACATCGGCCTGGCTACGGTTCACCAGCATGCGGCTGAGGCAGCCCTCCAGCACCAGCTCCATCTGTTTCGCCACCATCGCCGGATCATCGACCTCCAGCGTGGTCAGCAGCTCGTGGGTAAAGTCATGCGCTGCCCGTTTTTGCTGCTCCGCCAACTGGTGGACAGGATGGTCGGGATCGGGATAGAACGTACAGGCCGCAATAAACAGGCAGCCCGGATAGCGGTTGTTGCTGACGCATTCCGTCAGCGCGGTATAGCGCGCCAGCAGCTTTTGCTCTGCAGTCAGTTCTTCATTCAGCATCAGCTGCCTGCGCCAGATATCAACCTGCTGGCTGAGATAGCGCAGGGCATCATAGAGTAGCGCCTCTTTATCCGGCCAGAAGCGCTTAAGTTCATCCAGGGGATAATCGATACGGTCGGCTACCATCTCAAGCGTGGTGCTGGCGATCCCTTGAATCTCAAGTAGTTGCAGGGCTTGTCCCAGTACGTCTTCACGTTGCACGGTTATCTCCTCCGCTATTCCCAACGGTTTGTCCCGTTTAAAGTGTTGTTTACGGTTGGCGATTGCGCAAATGCGCGCTAAATGCCGCTGCATCCATAAACCCGGTTACACGCTGTTCTGGCTGCTCCTGGCCCTGTTGATTGAAGAACAGAATGGTTGGCAGCCCGAGCACGTTAAGCTGCTTCAGCAGAGCCTTATCCTGCCCATTATTGGCTGTGACGTTTGCCTGGAGCAAAACGGTCTCTTTCAAGGCGCTTTGCACCTGCGGATCGCTAAAGGTGTATTTTTCAAACTCTTTACAGGCGACACACCAGTCGGCATAGAGATCGAGCATCACCGGTTTGCCTTTTGCCTCTGCCAGGGCGCTGTTGAGTTCATCCACGTTTGTAATCTGAGTGAAGTTCAGATGCGCTTGCGTCTGACTCATCGGTGTGCCGAACGCCCAATCCTGCAGAGGGCGTACGCTCACCAGCGCGGCAGCCAGCAGCAGGATTTGCACCAGGCGCATCCATGGCCGTTTCGCCCCCAGGCTGACGATAAACGCCCAGGCAAAGAATGCTACGCCGAGCATCGCCCACAGGCGCAGGCCCCAGACGTCGCCGAGGATGCGCTCAAGGAGGAACACCGGTAGCGCGAGGATGACAAAGCCAAATGCGGTTTTCACCGTTTCCATCCACGGGCCGCTCTTCGGCAGCAGTCGATTGCCGAAAACCGTGACCAGAATCAGCGGCAGTCCCATGCCCAGGGCATACAGATACAACGTTCCGCCGCCGAGCAACATATTGCCGCTCTGGGCGATATAGAGCAGGATGGCGCTCAGCGGTGCGGTGGTGCAAGGGGAACAAATCAAACCGGCGATGGCTCCCATCGCGAATACTCCACCCGGCGAGCCACCCTGCTGGCGGTTACTCATTAGCGTTAAGCGAGTTTGCAGCGCAGACGGTAGCTGCAGGGTAAACAGGCCAAACATCGACAGTGCCAGCAGTATGAAGACAATCGACAAGCCAATAAGGACGTAAGGATGCTGAAGCGCAGCCTGGAACTGTAACCCGGCAGCGGCAACCACAAGGCCAAGGGCAGTGTAGGTCAACGCCATACCCTGCACGTAAATAAAGGCCAACAGCAGGGCGCGTGCGGTGGAAAGCCGTTGCTTACCGCCCAGCACGATGCCAGAGATGAGCGGATACATCGGCAGCACGCACGGCGTAAAGGCAATGCCAATGCCAATCAATAAGGCCCAGAGCGCTGAGAACGGAAGGTCTGCGCGGTCTTCGCTCTTCTCGTCCAGGGGGGGAGTGGAAACGGCAGCAGCCGCTTTCACTTCGCTGAGCGGAACAACCTTCGTCTCCGGCGGATAGCAGAATCCGGCATCCGCGCACCCTTGATAGGTGACGGTCAGCGTAGCGCCTTTATCCGCCTGATTCACCGTGACGGGGACGCTTAAGCGCTGGCGGTAGATTTCACTCTTGCCGTAGAACTCGTCCTCGTGCCACTCCCCAGCGGGCAACTGTAATGCGCCCACGTTTGCCTGGGCAGGGGTAATGCTCACCTGCTTGCGGTAGAGGTAATAACCCTCTTTCACCTGCCAGGTAAGATTGAGATCGTGCTGGTTTTGCTGAAAATCGAAAACAAACGCCTGGTCGGCAGGGATGAAGTTCGAACGGCCGGGCGCGTCAAACAACCCGGCAAAAACTGACGTGCTGCACAGCAGCAGGATCAGCGTAAGGAAGCGTTGAGCCATGAGAGATAGTCGTTATCGCCATGAACCACTGGCAAGACCAGCAGTTCCGGGGTTTGGTAAGGATGATGAGATTTGAGGCAGTCAAGCAGCGCCTGCTGGTTCGCCCGATTGGTTTTCAGCAGCATCTGGACTTCGTACTCCTGCTCCAGCTTGCCTTCCCAGTAATAAAGGGAGGTGGCGCCGGGGAGGAGCGTCACGCAGGCTGCCAGTTTTTCGGCCAGCACTTTGGCGGCGAGATCCTGGGCAGAGGCTTCATCAGGGGCGGTACACAGTACGACAACAGCATCAGGCGTGTTCACAAGTCGACCTCCTCATCACGAAAGGCTCACTATATCACGCAAGGCGGTTGGTCATTAATGAAACGGGCCGCAGAGCGGCCCGATTTTAACTATTTTTACAACCACTCACCGTTTACAGAACCACGCCGCCAATGATAAAGCCGAGGATCACGCAAAGTGAAATGGCGACCACGCCCGGGATCAGAAACGCGTGGTTAAACACATATTTACCGATACGGGTTGAGCCGGTGTCGTCCATCTCCACCGCCGCCAGCAGGGTTGGGTAGGTTGGCAGAACGAACAGGGCAGAAACCGCCGCGAAAGAGGCAATCGCGGTCAGTGGCGTAACGCCCAGCATCAGTGCCGCAGGCATCAGCGCTTTGGTGGTCGCCGCCTGGGAGTAAAGCAGGGTAGCGGCAAAGAACAGCACCACAGCCAGCAGCCACGGGTAGTTGTGCAGCAGGTCGCCTGCTACGGTCTGAATGTCGCTGATGTGCGCTTTCACGAAGGTATCACCAAGCCAGGCTACCCCGAGGACGCACACGCAGGCGCTCATACCGGATTTGAAGGTGCTGGCATTCAGCACTTCGCTGGTATCAATTTTACAGGTGATGCTAATCAGCGTCGCGATGGTCAGCATAAACACCACAATCGCTTCGTTACGCGGCAGAACCGGGTTCTGGATCAGGCCCACGGTATCGCTGATGGCGGTCGCGTAGAACATGACGGCGACAATACCGATCAGGAACAGCAGCACGGAGCGTTTCGCGTGCGGCTTCAGCTCGAAGACCTGGCTGCCGCGCAGCCTCACTTCACCCTTGGCAAGGCGTTCCTGATAAACCGGATCGTCTTTCAGTTCGGCGCCGAGGAAGTTACACAGCACGGCGGTGATCATCACCGCAATCAGCGTCACCGGGATACAGATCGCCAGCAGCGTCAGGTAGCTCACGCCCATCGGCTCAAGGATACCGGCGAAGAAAACCACCGCAGCGGAAATCGGCGAGGCGGTAATCGCAATCTGAGAGGCAACTACGGCAATAGAGAGCGGACGAGACGGACGGATACCCTGCTCTTTCGCCACTTCGGTAATCACCGGCAGCGTAGAGAAAGCGGTGTGGCCCGTACCGGCGAGAATGGTCATAAACCAGGTCACCAGCGGGGCAAGGAAGGTAATGTATTTTGGATGGCGGCGCAGCATACGCTCCGCCAGGCTCACCAGGTAGTCCATACCGCCTGCCACCTGCATGGCGGCGATAGCGGCAATAACGGCCATGATGATTTCGATAACGTCAAACGGGATTGCGCCGGGTTTAATCTGAAAGATAAGGGTAAGAACGAGCACCCCGAGACCGCCGGCAAAACCGATGCCGATACCCCCGAGTCTTGCTCCCAAATAAATCGCCAACAAGACGATGACGAGTTCTGCTCCAAACATAAGGACCTTCCTTGCTTATTAACAAGTTGATATTGAATTGTTGTATTTTGGTAACGCCTAAAAAGAAAAAAGGCACGTCACAAGTGACGTGCCTTAAGAAGCCTAGCCTGAACGGTTACTGTTCGCTTTCATCGGTATATCGTTTTGCTTTATATGCCGGGTGCATCAGGTTCTGGGCCGAGAAGATATCGTCCAGCTCAGCTTCGGTCAACAGCCCGCGCTCCAGCACTACTTCACGTACGCTCTTACCGGTTTCGGCGCAAATCTTACCGACGATGTCACCGTTGTGGTGACCGATGAACGGGTTGAGGTAGGTGACAATCCCGATGGAGTTATAGACATAACCCTCACAGACTTCTTTATTCGCTGTGATGCCGTTAATGCATTTTTCCAGCAGGTTGTAGCAGGCGTTCGTCAGGATGTGGATAGATTCAAACATCGCCTGGCCAATCACTGGCTCCATCACGTTCAGCTGCAGCTGACCCGCTTCAGAGGCCATGGTCACGGTTGTATCGTTGCCGATGACCTTGAAGCAAACCTGGTTCACCACTTCCGGCACAACCGGGTTCACCTTGGCTGGCATGATGGACGAACCCGCCTGCAGTTCTGGCAGGTTGATTTCGTTCAGGCCAGCGCGCGGACCGGAAGAGAGCAGGCGCAGGTCGTTACAGATTTTGGACAGTTTCACTGCCAGACGTTTCAGGGCGCTGTGTACCATGACGTAGGCGCCGCAGTCTGAGGTGGCTTCAATCAGGTCTTCAGCAGGCACAACCGGCAGGTTAGAGACTTCAGCCAGCTTCTGTACCGCCAGCTGCTGGTAGCCGTCCGGGGTGTTCAGACGCGTACCGATGGCGGTTGCGCCCAGGTTTACTTCCAGCAGCAGCTCGGAGGTGCGCAGCAGGTTTTTGGTTTCTTCGTTCAGCAGCACGTTAAACGCGTGGAATTCCTGGCCGAGCGTCATCGGCACCGCGTCCTGCAGCTGGGTACGACCCATTTTCAGGATGTCCTGGAACTCAACCGCTTTACGCTGGAAGCCATCGCCCAGCTGGTTGATCGCATCCACCAGCTTCACCACAGAGGCATACACCGCGATACGGAAGCCGGTAGGGTAGGCGTCGTTGGTGGACTGGCATTTGTTAACGTGGTCGTTCGGGTTCAGGTACTGGTATTCACCTTTCTGGTGACCCATCAGCTCCAGGCCGATGTTTGCCAGTACTTCGTTGGTATTCATGTTGACGGAGGTGCCCGCGCCGCCCTGATAGACGTCAACCGGGAACTGGTCCATGCATTTGCCGTTGTTCAGCACTTCATCGCAGGCCGCGATAATCGCATTTGCCGCGCTTTTAGGAATGGTTTGCAGCTCTTTGTTGGCCAGCGCTGCGGCTTTCTTCACCATCACCATGCCACGGACAAACTCAGGGATGTCGCTGATTTTGCTGTTGCTGATGTAGAAGTTTTCAATCGCTCTCAGAGTGTGAACACCGTAGTAGGCATCCGCTGGAACTTCCCTGGTACCCAACAAGTCTTCTTCGATACGAATGTTGTTTAACATGTGAACCTTCTTTTCAAGCTGCCGATGGATTGTACTAAACACACAGTATTTATGTGGTTTTGAATATTTTCTGGCCGACGATTATTCCCTCAATCAGCCAGATGCTCGAGATCATATGCTGATGATAGCGAATTGCCGTAAGCTGGATCACTTATTATCGAGCCGATTACATGATAATTATTAATCTGTGAAATGGGTCACCGCTTTAATATTTCCAAAAAAAATATCCGTGCAAACTGATTGAATTTTCGCTAACCGTCACCATTTCATACAAACGCGCGTCGCGAACACATTCAGACAGGGGCCCGACGGCCCTTGCCACACAGGAGATGCCAGTGCGCTGGATACCGTTTATTGCTTTCTTTCTCTATGTTTACATTGAGATTTCCATTTTCATCCAGGTTGCCCATGTGCTGGGCGTCCTGCTGACGCTGATTCTGGTGATTTTCACCTCCGTCATCGGCATGTCGCTGGTGCGTAATCAGGGTTTCAAAAATTTCCTGTTAATGCAGCAGAAGATGGCCGCAGGCGAAAGCCCGGCGGCGGAGATGATCAAAAGCGTATCGCTGATTATTGCGGGGCTGCTGCTGATCCTGCCGGGGTTCTTCACCGACTTCCTCGGCCTTCTGCTGCTTCTGCCGCCGGTGCAAAAACACCTGACCATGAAGCTGCTGCCGCATCTGCGCTTTAGCCGTATGCCGGGGGGCGGGTTCAGCACCGGGCCGGGCGATACCTTTGAAGGAGAGTATCAGCGTAAGGATGAACAGCACGACCGTTTAGACCATAAAGACGATCGGTGATTTTGTTGCCCGGTGGCGCTGCTGTATGACCGGATACATAGGTGACAGATCAGACCGGGAACATAGGTAACACTTTTTAGTCTATCCGGAGCACACTCTGGGTTTTTCGGTCATAGTACGCAAGCGTTATTCCG